>NZ_LSIZ01000003.1:0-3787 GCF_001556505.1 Streptococcus sp. CCH8-H5
CATTCGCTTTCATTGTGTCGTATGTAACGGTTGCGTCTGTTCCAGCTACTTCTTCTACTGTGTAAGTGTAAGTACCTTCTTGACCCTTCGTGTATTTAAGGGCTGTAACTTTTTTACCAGCTTTATTTGTGTACTCTACTGGAGAGAATGTGATGTTACCAGCTGCATCGTTGGTAACAGTTGCAATCACAACATTGTCGCTATCTTTCAACTCGAAGCTGAATTCGTTAGCTTTCAATTCACGACCTTCCAAGCGTTTAGTAAAGTTGAAGTCTACTGAGATAGGTACACTGTTCACACGTTTTTGAGTTGGTTTTTCTGGAGTTTCTACAGATTTACTTACTGGGTTGTAAACGTGAACGATTTGGTTCGCTTTGTTTTCGATGTCTACGCCACCTGCAACGTCAGCTTTAACTGTTGCTGGAATATCGAATTTGTAGTAGCGACCAAATGCAAATTTAGTTGTGTCGACAACTTGAGTGTTATCAGCATCACCTAAAGATTTGTTCATAGAAGCTTTAGATGTTGCTGTAATGACGCCATTTTCAACTTTGATGTCAAACTTATCAGTTACGTCAGCACCACTTTCACTGTCATAAGCTTTAATATCAGCAGCGTTGACAGTTAATTTATCTGCATCATAAGTATCAGAGATACCAACAGATTGGATGTTGTTTCTGTCAGTGAAGTTCTTAGTATCCAACCATACTTGGTAGTAGATCTTTTCACCACGTTCAACTGACTTCGTATTGATATTTTCTGCTTCGTTGTTTGAAGTTCCATCTGCGTATGGATTTGCATTTGTAGCAGTGTACTCATCGGCCAACTCATCGTCATCATCTACAAGTTTTGATCCTGTAATGTCAAATTTCTCTTTGTTAAGAACAAATTTTTCAGGTTGGAATTCAGGTGTTTCAGGAGGAGTGATTTTGTTGTTGAATTCTTTATCATCAGTTCCTTCTGTTGATGTTCCATCAGCATTGACACCGCCAGTTGATGTTACGTTTGTTACAGTAGTCAAGGTGTGACCATTCTTAGCAACTTCAACAGTGATCGTTGCCTTCATAGTGTCATACGTCATACCTACTTCTTTAGCTGCAGGGATAACTTCTTCTACAGTATAAGTGTGAGTACCTACTTTAGTATTATCAAATGAAATTTCTGTAAATGTTACAGTTCCATCTTTTTTGTTAGCCACAGTTTCAACTTCTTGACCGTTTGCATCTTTAAGGATGAACCTGAATTCGCCATCTTTAAGTTCACGTCCAGCCAATTTCTTAGTGAAGTCAAATTTCACTTTAACTGGAGCTACGACAACGTTGTTGAACTCTGTATCAGTTGTTGAAGATGTTTCACCTTTAGAAGAGCTGTAAGTAACAGTAGCTTTTAAATCACCTGCTTGGTTTTTTTCAGTAACAACTACAGTCATGATAGTTTCCATGGCATCGTAGTCAACATTTTTATCTTCTCCAGCAACTTCTGTTACTTTATATTTGTAAGTTCCAACTTTAGTAAAGTTAATATCACTAAAAGTTACCTTGCCAGATTTATTTGTGACGGTTTCAGTATGACCACCTTCAAGTTCTTCACCTGAATCATCAGTTTTCAATTCAACAAGTTTAAAGCTGAAGTCATTATCATTAAGTGTTCGCTTATTCTCTACATTTTTATCTTCGAGAACCTTAGTAAATTCAGGAGTTACCTTAGTAGCTTCACCTTTAACATAGTAGTAGACCGTTTCATAGTTGGGTGTCAATTTATTTTCCAAACGGAAAACGTTACCTGAAGAAACTGGAACGCCATTAATAGCATATGCAGCTCCAGTAGCGCCACGGTTCGCATAAAATTCACCCGCAGCTGAATAACGTGGTTGATAGCCAGCAGCTTCTGAGGCACTCACCTCAGTAATTGTATACTCTATAGTATTATTAGCTGCTTCCCCTCCCCAGGACATTTTATAAAATGTCCCGTTTGGACGTTTATAGATAAAATCAGCTACGTTAGGTTTACCATATTCCAAATCACCAAGATAGTTTGTATTTTGTTTATCTGAGAAAATAGCAAATGGTTTTCCAACAACAAGCTTATCACGTAATTCTGGTTTCAAACCATCTCTAACTGGCTTATTATTATCTTTATTCCATCCAGCATCATCGATTTCAGGATTCTTACCGAAGTCTTCTGGGTGGTCAATTTTATTGTTACTTCCAGGACGAATTACTGTTTCATAAACCTTAACATAGCCATCAGTGTTTAAATCTTTAGAAATTTTATTTAGACTGTCAGATTTGATTGCCCACATTTCAATACGGACAGTACCATCTTCGCCTACAACTTCTTTAATACGTTTTACACCACCTTCAGCATTGGCAACGTCAAACCAACGTTGGCCAACTTCGTAAGGTTTTTTTAGAACATCTACAAGCGAGCGTGAATCTGCTGTTTGATATAGCTTATACCCATCAAAAGCACGAAGAGCTGAAGCATGGAAATCTTGCCCTTCCATACCAGTAAGTGTAAATGAACCAAGACTCTCTTCAGAGCCTGTTGCACGATATGTTTGTGCATCAACTTGTGGAGTTCCAGCATCATTTACCAGCTTATAGTCACCTGGCGTAGAAGAATTCACCACATAACTACTGCCATTTGAGACAAAGTTTCCAACCAAGCGATTTGGATCATAAGTTGATGAATTTTTATCAACAACTTTATAGTAAGTCGTCTTAGTAGTTAGACGTGGGATGTAATATTGAGGATCAGTTATAGTCGTTCCTTCGTTGGCTGTGTTAACTACATCATAAATTTGAATCGCAGTACGTTGACCATCGAAATCATTAGCAGAACCGTTGAATTTCCATGTTGCACGGAGAGCTGGACGATCTGTCTTGTCAGCATCTTTAACATTTTCAAATCGGAATTCAATATAAGCCTGTTTATTGCCTGAAATAGGTGCTAGAGTAGCCTGACCAAGATTCACTGTTCCTGCACCACTAATTTGTTTTGTTTCTTTAACAGTGTTTGTAGCACCATCAACCAATTCGATTGTTACATTAGTTGAATTATCGTATGGTTTAGACATACGGTAATAGAACTTAGTATTATACTCTGTATTGAATCCCATCAAATCAGTAACAATATATGTATACTGAGATGCACTCGGATTCAATTGGTAGTTGATTCCTGCAGTAACATGGTCAGTAGGATCTTTTGGTGTAGGGACTACAAGTGGACGATTCTTAAGTTTTGCACCATTTGGATCACTCATCACTGGTGTTGCAGCTGCTGAACCTACTGTATGACTAGTTGATACAGGGTCTGTTGCCGAACGACGATTACGACGACGGCCACCTTCTGTAACCAAAGTAGCAGCATTACTACGTTCATTATTCGCTATTGCAACTGAAGTAACGTCTACACCAGCGCTTGCTACGTTAGCACGTGTAGCAACATTTGGTTGGGCAGTTGTAGCTTCTGCTGCTGTTTCAGCTGTTTCTGTATTTCCAGCTACTGGAGCTGCTGTAGCTGAAGCGTTTGAAGCTGCTGTTGTTGAAGCGTTTGAAGCTGCTGTAGCTGAAGCTGTAGTTTCAACGTTGTTGCTAGCTGCATTTGTAGATGCAGCTGTAGCTGGTTTAGCTGTTTCTGTAGCAGCTTTTTCAGTTGGTTTTGCAGTCTCTGAAGCTGGTTTAGCTGCTTCAGGTTTTGCAGTTTCTGTAGCTTGTTTGTCAGTTGTCTCTGCGGCAGCCTTATCTGTTGTTGAAGCTTCTGGCGTCAAGTTAAATGTTGACGC
>NZ_LSIZ01000030.1:0-313 GCF_001556505.1 Streptococcus sp. CCH8-H5
TCATCCATTGGGATTGCAGGGTTACCAGGTGTGAAGCTTGGTGTACCTGTTTGTGTTTTACCCTGGATATCTGTAGATGTTGCAGGTTCAGCAGTTGGGACAACTGGAGTGATCTTCGGTGTGTAAGTTGTTTCAGCAACTGTTCCGTTTGTATCTTTACCTTGAACCTTAACTGGAACCACATCACCTGAGTAAGATTTATCCGTTGGGGTGAAGGTCACAACACCTGTTTCTTTATCAACAGTGAAGGTACCGATCACATCACCTGCTGGTGATTTCGCTTCTACTGATGCTGCTGGCTGACCATTTTCAT
>NZ_LSIZ01000031.1:0-203 GCF_001556505.1 Streptococcus sp. CCH8-H5
GAAGACAAGCTCGCATACATACGGCAGTGTACCAGTTCCAGTGGTTCCAGGCTACATCGCAAATAAGTCTCAAGCTGGTCAACTAGAAGTTACCGTAGCGACTCCTAACGCGGAAGAGACTGTCAGCTACACACCAGTGGGAAGAATTATTCTTGTGGACGAAGCGGGGAATCAAATCGTTGGTACAGACGCTGTTCCGTATA